>NZ_JBIVNG010000002.1:617421-654830 GCF_044753445.1 Pseudomonas sp. NPDC088368 | reverse complement strand
TGCGATCTGGCGCGAAGCGACAGCAATATCCAGCACCTTCGGTGTGTCAGACATAACGCGTCAGCCGGATTTACGACTGCTTCGCAGCCGATCGCAGGCAAGCCAGCTACCACGCCTTCGGCAGAAGCGTGACAGCGGCGTGCTCCAGGCTTCTGATTCTTCGGGAGCTGACTTGCCTGCGATCTGTTACGAAGCGACAGCAAAATTTGCGTACTGGGAAGTGATGAGAATCAGAAATCCCGCTTGTAGAAAATATCCAGCGAACTCGCTATCCCGCTGGCGGCTTCCACATACACCTTCTTGCTCAGCAAATACCGTAACGCGATGGTATTCGCCGGTTCGAACACCCCTACCCCATACCGCAGGCTCAGCTTGTCTGTGATCTTGCCGCTGGCGACGACAGAGGTTTTGTCGCCGCTGCCGGAGGTGTCGAGGTCGAAGTCCTTGATGCCCAGCCCCGAGGCCAGTTTCCCCGCCGTGGACGACCCGCCTGCCAAGCCCAGGGCCAACGCGGCCTGGGCCATCATGTTGCTGTCTTCGCCGTTGGTGCTCAGCGGACGGCCCAGCACCAAGTACGACAGGGCCTGCTCCTGGCTCATCGCCGGCTCCGAAAACACCGTGGTGGTCGGCTGTTCGGCGCTGCCGGTGAGGCGAATGCCCGCGATCACGTCATCGGTCTGACGAATCGCTTCGATGTCCAGGTACGGCTGGTCCACCGGGCCTGCAAACAGCAACCGAGCCTTGCGAATGGTCAGGCGCTGGCCGTAGGCGCGGTAGCGACCGTCATTCAGGTTCAGCTCTCCGCGAGTGTCGAGGTTGTCGCCGATGTGCACGTGCCCCGCCAGATTGGCGGTCAGCCCGAAGCCGGTGAAGCTCAATTTGTCCTGCCCCACCTCGACATTGACGTCCATGGCGATGGCCATCGGCGGTTTGCCCTCTTTGGTCTGCGCGCCGATGATCACCGTGTCGTCGGAGACCTTGACCGTGGACGGCGGCAACTGGCGCACGGTGATGTCACCTTTGGGGATCAGCACTTTGCCGGACACCGCCAGTCGATCCCCTTGCAGGGTGATCTTCAAGTCGGGCGCGGCTTCGAGCTTGGCATAAGGCTCGACCGTGATCGGCAAATGCGAACCTTGCAGGCTGACATCGACATTCAGCGCCTCCGCCCAGCCGATGTGTCCGCCAATGCTGCCCTGCCCAGTCGGGCCGCTGTTCCAGTTGCCCTTCAGTTGCACGTTCTCGCCCGCAATCAGCGCCTGAACATTGAGTTTCTCCAGGCTGACGGGGAGTTCAGGTCCGGACACTTCGCCGTCGCTCAAGGTGACGTTGCCGTTGACCTGTGGCGCCAACAGGCTGCCGGTGATGCGTCCGTTGCCGTTGAGCTTGCCGTTGAGCTTCTCGATCATCGGCACGAAGGGTCTGGCCACTGACACGTCCAGTCCGCTCAGGTTGAAATCGCCACTGACGGGCTTGTTCTTGCCCAGAGGATCGATGCTCACGCTGGCGAGCAGTTCTCCCAGCTTGCCGCCCCGAAAATCAAGGCGAGTGTCGACCTTTTTCGGCGTCAGGCTGCTGGTGAGTTTCAGCGCCTGATACGGGAAATCCAGCCACTGGTTCTTGTCTTTCACGCGCAACGTGCCGCCGCTGGCGTCGATCACGATCTGGCCGTTCGGGCCCGATGCCGGAACGTCCAGTTGCACGTCGGCGTTGAGCGAACCCTTCCAGGCGAAATCCTTGGGCAGCCATTGCGCAAGGCTTTCCAGCGGGAATTGCTTGAGGTGGTAACGCAGGCGCGGGTCAGGCATCAGGCGTTGGTCTTCGCCACACAGGCTCGCAGGCCCGGACATCCAGCAGTGGGCGCCGAAGTTGATCTTGCCGTCCGCCAGCCGCTCCAGCTTCGCCGGTTGTTGCAGCTTCCAGTTTTGGCCGCCGGTCTGGATGTCGCCGCTGGCGAGCCGCCCGCGCCAGTTGCCTTTGTCGAGAGTGCCGTCGAGGGCAAGGGCCAGCTTGAGCAGTGGGCCTTGTAGGTCAAGCTTGAGCTGCTGTCGCTTGATGTCGCCCTGCCCGTTCAAGATCAATGTGCCCAGCGCGGTGTCACCGGTCTGGATGCCGGTGGTTTTCAGGTCGATGTTCGCCCGCTGCGCGCTGTCGAGCTTGGCCGCCAGGTTCAGGGTTTGCAGCTTGTGAGTGTCATACGCCAGCTGCGTGCCCTGCAACGCCAACTGGCCTTGCGGGTTCTGCAATGTGCCCGCCAGGTCCAGACGGCCCTTGGCCTGTCCTTGCAAGCGCGGCCACAGTTGACCGAGTCGCGGCAGGTTCAAATCGAGCTGTGCTGTCAATTTCTGTTGCAGGCTGCCCGTGCCCTGAATGCGGTTGTCCCCCAGCCGAATGTCCAGCGCGCTGACCGTCCACTTGTCACCGGCGCCGTCGGCCTTGGCTTGCAGCACGGCGGGCTGCCCACGCAGGCGGCCTTTCAGGTCCAGGTTGGCGTTCAGGTTGAGCTGATCGTTCTTGAAGGCGCCTTTGCTGCGCAGCGGACCGGCGAGGGAACCGGGCAACTCGCCGACCCAGAACGACGGGTCGAGGGCGCTGAGGTCAAGCGCGGTGTCCCACGACACGCCGTCGGCGAAACCGACGTTGACATGACCACTGGCCTTGCCCTGCCCGGCCACCAGCTCCACTTGCGGCAGAAAAATCTGCTGCAAGTCGCCGCTGAACGGGCTGGCCAACGTGAATGGCCCTGCCGGGCCTTTGAACGCCCCAGCGAAGTTGCCGAGGTATTTGCCATCGGTGTAGGAGACTTCGCCGGTGAAGGTGTGAATGCTGACCTGCGGTTCGTCAATGACCGGGTACAAGCGATGCCAAGGGAAATCCAGCCAGTCGATTTTCGCATCGGCATTCACGCCTTTTTGCCAGTCCACCTTGCCACTGGCCTTGAAATGCTGAGTCGGGCTGGCGGTCAGGTCCAGCGCGGCGATGTCCGCGCCTTTGGCGTCCACACGCCCTTGCAACGCCAGCGCCACGGGCCCTTGTTCGGCTGGCAGCGTCGCGTTGCCGAGGATCGCGTAGCCCTGGGCCAGATCACCTTTGGCGTTCAGGCTCAGGCCATTGAGTTGCAGCGTGTCAGGCAGGTCGGCGCTTGGCTTGAAGGCCGCGCTGGTAATGACGACGTCGGCAGGCAGGTTGTCCACCAGCGGTTGCAGCTGACCGACCAGTCTGGCGTCGATGTAGCCATGGGTCTGGGCGTTGAGGTTCAGCGTCTTGAGCAGATCGCCGTTCACGTTCAGCGTCAGCGAAAGTGGCTGACCGTTCACGTCCGGCAGTTTGACCTGCCCCTCGGCGGTCAACGGCCAGTCGGCCGTGGGTGTGAGCAAGCCGGTCAGGTCGAGGACGATGTCGTCACGTTGCGCATGGACTGAATCAATCTTCAAGCCCTCGGCCGTCCAGTGCGCAGCGAGTTGCACGTCGCGGACCTGTTCCAGGCCGTCCAGGTGCACGCTGCCCACGTGCACCTGCCCCAGTTCAACGGCGAGCGGCAGCTTGAGGTCAGGCAAGGTGATCGGTCCGCTGCTTGGCTCAGGGCCTGAAGGCGGGAAATGCAAACGGACGTCGCCGGTCTGCAGGGTGTCGATGCACAGGGTCATGCGGGTCAGGCAGCCTGGCGACCAGGCGAACACCGGCGCGTCCACCTCGACTGTGCTCTCGCCCTGTTGCCAGACCAGCGAATCCGCCTGCCATTGGCCACCAAGCCGGCCAGAGAAGTTGTTCAACTGCAAACCGGGCACCTGCCCCAGCGCCCAACGGCTGCCGGTTTCGGTGCCGAGAATCAAGCCCACGCTTGCGCCGATCAACACCACGACGCCCAACACAGCGATCGCGCCATACAGCGCGATCCGTTTAAACAGTGCCGCTTTCGTCACAGTTCAGGTCCCATCGAGAAATGCAGACGAATGCCGCCGTCGTCGTCCAGTGCGTGTGCCAGGTCCAGGCGCAGCGGGCCGACCGGCGAGACCCAGCGGATGCCGATGCCGACACCGGTTTTCAGGCTCGGAAAGTCCAGCGAGTTGAACGAATTGCCCTGATCGACGAACGCCGCGACGCGCCATTTCTCGGCAATCGAATACTGATACTCGGCACTGCCCGCGATCATGTAGCGTCCGCCAATCTTGTCGCCCTCGTCGTTTTCCGGAGACAGGGACTGGTAGTCGTAGCCCCGCACGCTTTGATCGCCACCGGCAAAGAAACGCAATGACGGCGGAATGGATTTATAGCCGTTGGTGGCCGTACCGCCCACTTGAAGGCGCCCGAGGAAACGGTGGTTCTGCGCCACAGTGGTCAGGCCCTTGACCAGCGCCGTGCCGTGCACCACGTTGGCGTCCGACCCCAGCCCCTCTTTCGCGACTTCAGTTTCGAATTGCAGGCGATAGCCATTGTGCGGGTCGATGCGGTTGTCGCTGCGCAGGTAGGAATAGCTGATGCCAGGCATCAATAAGGTGCTGATGCCTTCGTCATTGCCGAGCCGATATTCTTCGCGCTGCCATTTGAGGGAAATGACTCGCTCCCATCCGCTCGGCAGTTTGCTGTGCCACTCCGGCCCGACGGTGAGCAATTTACTCAGGCTGTCGGTGTCAGCGATTTCTTCATACTGATAGCCACCGGCAAAGCGCAATTTGTCGGTCAGGGGTGGGTCGAGCGGGATGTCGTAGAACAGCCCGACGTTCTGCCGGGGCGCCGACAGCTCGGACTCGATGCCGTAGCTGTGGCCTTCGGCGTTGACCCAGTGCCGCGTCCAGTTGGCCTTGACCCGTGGCCCCACGTCCGTGGAGTAACCGACGCCAAGACCCATGGTCCGGGGCTTGCGGGTTTGCAGTTGCACGTCCACCGGGATGGTCTGCGCCTGTGCGGCCGTGGGCGAGGCGTCCACGCGCACGCCTTCGAAATAGCCGCTGGACTGCATGGCCTGATTGAGGTCGGCGATCAGCTCGGAATCGTAGGGGGTGTCTTCCTTGAACGGGACCATGCGCCGCAGCAGGTCTTCATCGAACGGCGCGTCGCCACTGAACGTGACCTTGCCCAGCGTGAAACGCGGGCCACTGTCGTAGACCAGCTCGATGTCTGCGACGCCCGCGCGGGGATCAACCGACAGCCGTTGGGTCACAAAACGTCCATTGAAAAAACCGTAGCGGGCGGCCTGATTCTGGATGAGTTTCTTGGCGTCTTCGTAATAGCCGTGGTTAAGCGCAGCGCCAGGCTTGAGCGCGTCGCTCTTCGGCACCTTGAACGCCTTGAGTTGACTCGCGGGGCCTTCGATCCGCACCGTGACGTTACGCAGGTGCACGGGCTCGCCGGGCTGCACGTTCAGTACCAGGTGCAGATCTTTGTCAGTGTGTTTGATCTCGCTGTCGATCTGCGCCTGATAGTAGCCGAGGGCTTGCGCCGCCTTTTGGGCCTGTTCCACGGCGCCGACGCTGAACCGTTCGAGGGCCTGCTCGTCACGCTCGCCGAGGCTGCCCACGTACCCTTCAATGTTGGACTTGAGTTCTGAATTGGCAGGTTTGATCCGCACCTCCAGTTGCGCGTCGGCGAACGCTGCGCAACTGGAAAACATCAGGAGAAAACCACTGGTGAATCGAACAGGAAACTTCATAGGCGCGGATGCTAACACGAGCGGCGGGGGCTGCTGGAACCCGCAAAAAGGGAGAAGAAACCCGACGTCACACCCTCGAACCCATTGAAACCTGAGGGTTTGGGTGAAAAAACACGTGTTCGCGTATAGGTCCTACAGCAACTTCGCCGATTTCCTCGTAGCCCTGTTTTTTGTAGAAGTCGAGATAGTGGCCGTTTCCGGTGTCAAGGACGATGCCCTGAGAGTTTTCATCGACGGCGCACCAGTCATGCAGCGCCTGCAACAGCTGTTCACCATAGTGCTGACCCTGAAAATCCGGGTGCACCGCGAACAATGGCAACACGTGCACGGCATCGGACGGCAAGCACGCAAGCACCGCCTGGTAATACTCCAGATACCGCTGTGTACACCGCAAACCGGTGCCCATGACCATGCGCAGTCGCCAGGCCCAGCTTTCGGTAATGCCCAAGCGGCGCTGCGGCGGCGCGATCAGGGCGACCCCGACCAGCCGGTCCTGAACGAACAGCCCCAGCGCGGGCATGTCTTGCAGAAAGTGTTGTTTGACCAATTCACGAATGGTCGCGCGCACCCGCTGTTCGTACCCGGAGCGCCCGGATTCGAAGAGGTAGGCGAAACTCGGTTCGTGACGATAGGCCTGGTACAGCAGCGAGCGGGACTCTCGTGAATAACCGCTGTCCAGTTGGCGGATGTCGGGCGAAGCGTTCGCTGGTTCAGGCATATAATCGTGTCCCTTTCGATGACGACCCGACGCGTGGGGCCGGATTCGTGGTGTCAGGGTTTCGAGTCCTGGCCGTTGTCGACAGTTCCGGCGAGTTTTTCAGGCGTTTCCCACAGCGTAGCAGCCCTGCCTGATCGCGAGTTTGTGCGGCGATGCTGGCCGTCGCCGAGCAGGTCGGCTAGCATCGCTGTTTGATTTTTGCCAGGACTGCCGTCTATGAAAATTGTGTCTTTCAACATCAACGGCCTGCGCGCACGCCCGCATCAACTGGCGGCATTGATTGAAAAGCACCAGCCTGACGTGATCGGCCTGCAGGAAACCAAGGTCTCCGATGACCAGTTTCCCCAGGCTGAAATCGAGGCGCTGGGCTACCACGTGCACTTCCACGGGCAGAAGGGCCATTACGGGGTCGCCCTGCTGTCCCGACAGGCGCCACTGGTCCTGCACAAAGGCTTCGACACCGACGACGAAGAGGCTCAGCGCCGCTTCATCTGGGGCACTTTCGCTGATCGCAACGGCCTGCCGGTGACGATCATGAACGGCTATTTCCCACAGGGCGAAAGCCGCGATCACCCCACCAAATTCCCGGCCAAAACCAAGTTCTATGCCGACCTGCAACAGCTGCTCGAAACCCGAT
Organism: Pseudomonas sp. NPDC088368; assembly: GCF_044753445.1. Lineage (NCBI taxonomy): Bacteria > Pseudomonadati > Pseudomonadota > Gammaproteobacteria > Pseudomonadales > Pseudomonadaceae > Pseudomonas > Pseudomonas sp. NPDC088368. The sequence continues at coordinate 647,825 of NZ_JBIVNG010000002.1, read as the reverse complement.
TCAGCAATGATCAGCCTTTGGTGGTGATGGGCGACGTGAACATTTCTCCGGAAGACAGCGACATCGGCATCGGCCCGGACAACGCCAAGCGCTGGCTGAAAACCGGAAAATGCAGCTTCCTGCCAGAAGAGCGTGAGTGGATGGCCAAGTTGAAGAACTGGGGCCTGGTGGACAGCTTCCGCCACCTGTACCCGGAAGTCGTCGACCAATTCAGCTGGTTCGATTACCGCAGCCGGGGTTTTGAGGACGAGCCGAAGCGTGGGCTGCGCATCGATCTGATTCTCGCCTCTCATGGCTTGCAACCCCGGATCAAGGCAGCGGGCGTGGATTACGACCTGCGCGGGATGGAAAAACCGTCGGATCACGCGCCGATCTGGCTGGAGTTGAGCTGACCCCCGAGGCGGTAAGGCGTATGTAACCGTCCGGCCCACCCGGCCAGCGGTGGCGTTTCAAACGTCGCCACCGCTGGCAAGCCGTGGTGTGAAGGCGCGGCCTGAGACTTGTCACATAACAGCAACGCATCTGTCTTATTCTCCGGCCACTTTCGGCCATAAGAAGTTGCCGCACATGTCGCGCACTCGCCCGTCCTTTTGTTTCTTTTTGACCTGCCTGCTACCGCTGTCAGCGCACGCCGCCGCTCCGCTTCCCGCCCCGGGGGATGGCGCGCCTGTGCTGCGCATTCAAGGCTCGAACACCATCGGCGCGCAACTGGGGCCTGCACTGGTTGCAGGGTTGCTTGATCAGCAAGGCGCTCAAGGCATTCAGCTGCAACCCGGCGCGCAGCCCAATGAAATGCGGATTGTCGGGCAGATGCCGTCCGGGCAAGCGGTGAGCATCGACGTCGCCGCCCACGGATCAAGTACCGGTTTCACTGCGTTGAAAAACGGCCAGGCCGATCTCGCGGCCTCCTCGCGCCCGATCAAGAACAGCGAAGTGAACGACCTCGCGACGCTCGGCGACCTGCGCGGACACGAGGCCGAACAGGTCATCGCCATCGACGGCGTGGCCGTGATCCTGCACCCCGCCAACCCGATCCGGGAGCTGAGCATCACTCAACTGGCGAAGGTGTTTTCCGGGGAAATCCGCGACTGGGAAGCACTCGGCGGCACCGGTGGCCCCATTCATCTCTATGCGCGGGACCAGCAATCCGGCACGTTCGACACGTTCAATGAGTTAGTGCTGGCCAAATCCGGCAAGAAGTTGGCCTTGGACGCGAAACGGTTCGAATCCAGCGAAGCGTTGTCGGATGAAGTCAGCGAGGACCGCCACGGCATCGGCTTCATTGGTCTGCCCTATGTCCGCCAAAGCCGTGCGGTGGCGATCATCGACGGCGAATCCAGGCCGATGCTGCCGACCATCAGCCTCATCGCGACCGAAGATTACCCGCTGTCCCGTCGCCTGTACTTCTACCTGCCGCCGCAATCGAACCAGCGCTGGGCCAAGGCGCTGGTGCGGTTCGCCCAAAGCCCGCAAGGCCAGTCCATCGTGGCCCAGAATGGTTTTGTGGCGCAGACCGTCCAGGCCGTGAAAGTCCGGGCCACTTCAGAGATGCCTGCCGAATACCAGAACCTCACCCGTGAGGCCGAGCGGCTGTCGGTGAATTTCCGCTTCGCCCAAGGCAGCGCCACCCTGGACACCAAGGCCCGACGGGACATCCGGCGGGTGGTCGATTTTCTGAAAACCCATGACAAGCTGAACCAGAGCGTCACGCTGGTAGGGTTTGGCGATGCTAAAAGCGACCCGGCGCGGGCGCAGCTCTTGTCGAAGCTGCGGGCGATGGCAGTGCGCCGGGAATTGCTGAAAGGTGATGTGATTTTGCGTGATGTACGCGGTTTCGGCGATGAAATGCCCGTGGCGGCGAATGATGCCGACGAAGGCAGGATCAAGAATCGTCGGGTTGAGGTGTGGGTGCAGTAGCAGGTTTGCGTAGGCCGTTGGATTCGGGTTGCCTGTGCCGCCGATTCGCGAATGAATTCGCTCCCACAGTGGAGTCTGGGTCAGAACGAAATTCTGCGGCGACACAAGGTTTCTGTGGGATCAGCGTCATACCGGAACACTCGCGGCGACGCAGGACTACTGTGGGAGCGAATTCATTCGCGAAAAGCCGGATCAGGCAATGAGCTTTCCCTGCCTGAAACCCGGCTCTGCGATTTTGTGCAAAGTCGGATCAACGATGCTCGCTGCGCATCATCTCTTTCGGCACGTATTTTCCAATCTCATATTTGCCAATCGCCGCACGGTGCACTTCATCCGGCCCGTCCGCCAGGCGCAGGGTGCGTTGCATGGCGTACATGTACGCCAGCGGGAAGTCGCCGGACACCCCCGCTCCGCCGTGAATCTGGATAGCGCGGTCGATTACCCGCAACGCAACGTTCGGCGCCACGACCTTGATCTGCGCGATTTCGCTCTTGGCCACCTTGTTGCCGACGGTGTCCATCATGTACGCGGCTTTGAGGGTCAGCAGCCGAGCCATGTCGATTTCCATGCGCGAGTCGGCGATTTTGTCGACGTTGCCGCCCAGACGTGCAAGCGGCCGACCGAACGCCGTGCGCTGCACCGAGCGTTTGCACATCAGTTCCAACGCCCGCTCCGCCATGCCGATCGAACGCATGCAGTGGTGAATCCGGCCCGGGCCAAGGCGACCCTGAGCGATCTCGAAGCCGCGCCCTTCACCCAACAGGACGTTTTCATACGGCACGCGGACGTTTTCAAACAGCACCTCGGCATGGCCGTGAGGCGCGTCGTCGTAGCCGAAGACCGGCAGCGGACGCACGATCTTCACCCCCGGTGCATCCGTCGGCACCAGGATCATTGAGTGTTGCTGATGACGAGGGCCGTCAGGATTGCTCAGGCCCATGAAAATCATGATTTTGCAGCGCGGGTCGCAGGCACCGGACGTCCACCATTTGCGGCCGTTGATGACCCACTCATCGCCATCGCGCACGGCACGGGCGGCCATGTTGGTGGCATCCGACGAGGCCACGTCAGGTTCGGTCATCGCGAAGGCCGAGCGGATCTCGCCCCGCAGCAGCGGTTCGAGCCACTGCTGTTTTTGCGCCTCGCTGGCGTAACGCACCAGCACTTCCATATTGCCGGTGTCCGGCGCCGAGCAGTTGAACGGCTCGGGTCCCAGCAGCGAACGGCCCATGATTTCCGCCAGCGGCGCGTATTCCAGGTTGGTCAGGCCAGCGCCCAATTCGGATTCGGGCAGAAACAGGTTCCACAGCCCTTCTGCTTTGGCCTTGGCTTTCAGTTCTTCCATGATCGCGGTCGGCTGCCAGCGGTCCCCTTCCGAGACCTGGCGCTCAAACACAGGCTCGGCCGGGTAGACGTATGCGTCCATGAACGCCGTGACGCGCTCGCGCAATTCCTGGACCTTGGGGGAGTAAGCGAAATCCATGGGCAGCTACCTTCTGATGAGGTGTTTCAAGACATGGAGGCGATGCTAGATCAGGGTTCTCCATTTATCTAACCTATTCTCGGCGTGTATAAACATTCATCACTGATATATGATCGGCGCGTTTCGGTACGAAAGTCCCAACTACAACAACAGCGTGAGGCGCATCGCAATGAATCTGAGCAAGGTCGATCTCAACCTCTTTATTGTCTTTGACGCCATCTACACCGAGGCCAACCTGACCCGCGCCGGTCAGATCGTCGGCATCACCCAGCCAGCTGTATCCAATGCCTTGGCCCGTCTGCGCGAGACCTTCAACGATCCGCTGTTCGTGCGCACTGCCCAAGGCATGGTGCCAACGCCGATGGCCCAGAACATCATTGGGCCGGTGCGTAATGCGCTGTCGCTGCTCCGAGTGTCGGTGCAGGAGAGCCGGATTTTCAACCCGCTGCAGGCGAACAAGAACTACCGCATCAGCATGACCGACCTCACCGAAGCGATCATTCTGCCAGCACTGTTTCAGCGGCTGCGCCGCCTTGCCCCGGCGGTCACCATCGAAAGCTTTCTGTCCAAGCGCCGGGAGACCACCAAGGAACTGGCGGCGGGTCGTCTGGATTTCGCCGTAGACGCGCCGTTGAACACCGACCCGCAGGTGCGCCACGTCAAGCTGATGGAAGACAACTACGTCTGCGCCATGCGCAAAGGGCATCCGCTGGCGAACAAAGGCTCGATAACGTTGGACGACTATTTGTCGGTGGCGCACATCCACATCTCCAGTCGCCGCAGCGGGTTGGGCTACGTCGATCTGGCGCTGGGAAAAATGGGCATCCAGCGCAAGATCGCCCTGCGATCACAGCATTATTTGATGGCGTCACAGGTGCTCCACCAGACAGACATGGTCATGACCGTGCCAGAACGTTTCGCCCGGCGTAACGACCTGCATTTCGTGCACCTCCCGGTGAACGATGTGCCAAGCGTGGAGACCCACTTGTACTGGCACGAAAGCACCGATCAAGACCCGGCGAACCGTTGGATGCGGGAGCAAATCATTGAGTTGTGTCAGTTGGTGATTGCGCAGGAACGCAAACTTGAGAAAGAGCTTGAGGTTGCAGTCAAGTAGCCATTTATCAATAGGTTAATCGCTTAACATCAAGTCGATTATCGGCTTGAGCCATGAAAAATCCTGGCGTCCTTAACACCCATTTCATACGTACGAAACCTGGCGCCTTGACGTTAACGTCAAGGTCGCCGTACGTTAGCCGAACGCTTCCCTCGTTCGAGCCCCGCCATGAACCATCCGACTTACAGCATTTCCGATCTCGCTCGCGAGCTGGACATCACTACACGCACCATTCGCTTTTATGAAGAACAAGGCATGCTAAGCCCCGAACGCCGTGGGCTGGAGCGCATTTATTCAGCCAGGGACAAGGTCACGCTGAAGCTGATTTTGAGGGGCAAGCGCATCGGGTTTTCCCTTGCCGAATGCCGGGACTTGATCGGCTTATACGACCCCAGTGGCGACAATCAAAAGCAACTGACCACCATGCTGCAGAAGATCGCCGAGCGTCGTGCCCAACTCGATCAGCAGTTGCTCGACATCCAGCAGATGCAGCTGGAACTGGACACCGCCGAAGAGCGCTGCAAAGAAGCGCTGAAAAATACCGTTTAATAACAATCGAATAGCGCATAAACCTGATGCTGACAGTGAGGATGAATTTGCCATGTCGCTGCCCCAACGCGTACGTCTGGTCGAAGTCGGCCCCCGTGACGGCCTGCAAAACGAGGCGCGCCCCATCGACGTTGCCGACAAGATCCGGCTCGTGAACGATCTTTCCGATGCCGGGCTCGGCTATATAGAAGTCGGCAGTTTCGTGTCGCCCAAGTGGGTGCCACAAATGGCGGGATCGGCGGAAGTGTTCGCGGGCATCCAGCGCAAGGACGACGTGACCTACGCCGCCCTCGCCCCCAACTTTCGCGGTTTCGAGGACGCGTTGGCGGCGGGTGTCAAGGAAGTCGCGGTGTTCGCGGCGGCGTCCGAGGCCTTCTCGCAGCGCAACATCAACTGCTCTATCAGCGAAAGCCTCGACCGTTTCCTGCCGATCATGGAAGCAGCGCGATTGCACGGTATTCGCGTGCGGGGCTATGTGTCCTGTGTGCTCGGCTGCCCATACGAAGGCACTGTGCCGCCGAAACAGGTGGCGGCAGTGGCCAACGAACTGTTCGGCATGGGCTGTTACGAAGTGTCACTGGGCGACACCATCGGCACCGGTACACCCGGCGCGACCCGCGAATTGATCGACGCCGTCGCCGCCAACATCCCTCGCGGCAAACTGGCCGGGCATTTCCATGACACCTACGGGCAGGCGCTGGTGAATATCTATGCCAGCCTGTTGGAGGGGATTCAGGTGTTTGACAGCTCGGTGGCGGGCCTGGGCGGCTGCCCTTACGCCAAAGGGGCCACGGGCAATGTGGCGACGGAAGACGTGGTGTACATGCTCAACGGGCTGGGCATCGACACGGGTATCGACCTGGACACACTGATTGCAGCCGGTCAGCGCATCAGTGACGTGCTGGGCAAGGCGAACGGCTCTAGGGTGGCGAGGGCACGTTTGTCGGCCTGATGTGCGACAAGTTGTCACACAGTGTTACCCTGACCGGCATTGAAGCGATGGAAACGGGTAACACGGAAACACCCGGTGATGATTTCAGCGTGGCGCTGAATGTGGGGTTTTTCTGAAGGCCACGGTTTAAGGGCTTTTCAAAGCATTGACGAAACTTGGCATGGCTTCTGCTATGTCTTACGTACAACAAAAATAAAAAATCGCAGTAACCCAATAAAAACAAGACGTATCGGCTCTGACATAACAAGAACAAGACGGAAGAGACGCAGCTAACTGATTTTTTTGGAGTGGATCGCTTTGTGAGGCTCAGGCCTCTCGACCGGGCAGAGAACAATAAAACTACCTTCAGGTAGCTACCGCACGGGTTGAATCGCAAGATCGAAGCTACATCAGCGCTCAAAAAAATACGTTTGCTCTTGGCCCCGGATGGGGGTCGCTCAAAACCAAAAAGGTATGGCTGCCAAAAACAACAACAGGCCACCTAAAAACAAAAAAGAGCATGCAACTGAAACACCTTGAAGGGGAGCCTCGGCTCCCCTTCGTGCTGTCTGGCGTTTGGCAACCTGACGCCAGAGCCTCCCTTAGAAATTCGCCGGCGTGTTTGCGCTGATGATTTCCGCCTCATCCTGCCCGATGTTGCGAAAGCTGTGGGGCAACGTGGTCGGGAAGTAATACCCATCTCCGGCGTTGAGAATGCTGATCTGCCCGTCCACCGTCAGCTCGATGGTGCCTCGCGTGACCAGACCGCACTCCTCGCCCTGGGCATGCACGATGGGTTCATCGCCTGAGCCTGCACCTGGCGCGTACTGCTCGCGGAGCATGCGCATCTGGCGGCTGGGCACCGAAGCGCCGATCAGCAACAGACGCAATCCGTCGCGACCCAGGTCCGGCTGTTCTCCGGCGCGGAAGACGTAGCGTTGTTCTTGAGGCGGCTGATCGAAGGAGAAAAAATCCGCCAGGGTCATTGGAAACCCCTCCAGCAGTTTTTTCAGCGAACTGACCGAGGGGCTGACGCGATTCAACTCAATCAAGGAGATCGTGCCATTGGCGACTCCGCTGCGTCTGGCCAGCTCACGCTGGGACAATTTGTAGCTTTCCCGCACTAACTTCAGTCGTGACCCCGTATCCATGACAGCCCTTGGTTGATTCTGAGGGTATCGGGGGAAGTGCCTGTTTTCACACACGAAGCGTGGGCCGTTCCCCGGTTTGAGTGGGGCTGATTAGAACACGATTAAGCGCCCTGACCTAGACGGCCACGCGACATAAGAACATGACGGTTTTAGCTGGGTTGGGGTGGGTATTCCGCCATGAACTGCCCGATCACATCGGCGAAATCGTGATCGGCGGTAAAGCCCAGTTTTTTCGCATACGTTGCGGTGAATGACCCTGGCCAGGAGCCGACGATTTTCTCGATCGCCGGGTTGCGCTCCAGACGAATCCGGTGGGCGACCTCGTCCCCCGCCGTCCGCCGCAACGCGTCAATCATGTCTGCCACCGTGATCGATAAGCCCGGCATGTTGATCACCCGCCCCGGCTGCAATTGCTCCGCCGACAGCTCATGGCCGTGAATCAGGTTGGCGATGGCCTGCGCGGGTGACATCAGCCACAGGCGCGTCTCCAGCGGCACCGGGCACACGCTTTCCTGCCCGTTGAGCGGCTCACGGATGATGCCACTGGCGAAGCTCGATGCCGCAAGGTTGGGTTTGCCGGGGCGCACGACGATGGTCGGCATGCGCAAGCTGCGGCCATCGACGAAACCCCGGCGGCTGTAATCAGCGAGCAGCAAATCGTTCATCGCCTTTTGTGTGCCGTAGGAGCTTTGCGGCGCCCAGACCTGATGGTCCTCCACCTGATCAGGAAGCTGTCCGCCGAACACTGCCACGGAACTGGTCATCACCCATTTCGGGCAGGTGCCGAGGCTGCGAATCCGCTCCAGCAGCTGTTGCGTCGCGGTGAAGTTGATGCGCATCCCGAGCTCGAAGTCCTGTTCTGCCTGACTCGACACCACAGCCGCAAGGTGGAAAACGCTGTCGGTTTCGGCGGTCACCAGCCCTTCCAGCACTTTGGGGTCGGCGATGTCACCGCAGACCACCTCGACCCGAGGGTCGTCCAGGCCGGTCAGCGGCACCACGTCGAAAGCCACGATTTTCGAGAGGGCCTGCCTGGCCCCCTGTCGATCGGTCAACGCGCCGCGCTGCAAGAGGGTTTCGATCAGGCGACGGCCGAGAAAGCCGGCCGCACCGGTCACGAGAATATTCATGGGTCACTCCTGTTGCTCAACGGTTAACGAGTTTTGCGGGAATCCGGAAGATCAACACCGACCCGAGGATCAGTGCACCCGCCATCACGTACAGGCCAATGGTGGTGCTTTGGGTCATGTCCTTGAGGAAGCCGATCAGATACGGCGACACGAACCCAGCGAGGTTGCCGCACGAGTTGATCAACGCGATCCCCGCAGCGGCCGCCGTGCCCCCGAGGAACGCCGTCGGCAGGCTCCAGAACAGCGGCAAGGTGCTGAGGGCGCCCATGGCGGCGAGGGTCAGGCCGATCATCGACATCGTGAAACTGCTGCTCCAGGTCGCCGCGATGATCAAACCGATGGCGCCGACGATGGCCGTCAGTGCGAGATGCCAGCGGCGTTCACGCACCCGGTCCGCGTGGCGCGACACCAGCAGCATGGTCGCGACGGCCGCGCCGTATGGAATCGCGGTCAGCAGGCCGATGTGCAGCACGTCGGTCACGCCGGCCTGACGGACCAGCGTCGGCAGCCAGAAACCGACGGTGTAAAAGCCCGCGATCATGCAGAAATAGATCGCGGTCAGCAGCCAGATGCGCGGCTGGCGGAACACGTCGCGCACGCTGTGGGCTTCGTGGGAGTGGCTTTCGGCGTCGATGCGCGATTGCAGCAGGGTTTTCTGTTCCTGGGTCAGCCAGCCCGCGTGGGAGATGCGGTCGCTCAGGCAGAAGATCACCAGAATGCCGATGGCCACCGACGGCAGGCCCTCGATGAAGAACAGCCACTTCCACCCTGCCCAACCGTGAGCGCCGTCGAACACCGCCATGATCCAGCCGGACAGCGGCGCACCCACCAGGCCCGACAGCGGCACAGCGCTGGCGAACAACGCAAACATCTTCCCGCGACGGTGGGTCGGAAACCAGTACGACAGGTACAGAATGACGCCCGGGTAAAAACCGGCCTCGGCCAGCCCCAGCAGGAAACGCATGATGTAGAACGACATCGGCGTGGTCACGAAGGCCATGCAGGACGAGATCACGCCCCAACTGATCATGATCCGCGCAATCCACAGTCGGGCGCCGACCTTGTGCAGGATCAGGTTGCTGGGGATTTCAACCAGGAAGTACGCGATGAAGAAGATGCCCGCGCCGAGGCCGTATACCGCTTCGGAGAAATGCAGGTCATCGGACATTTGCAGTTTGGCAAAACCGACATTGACCCGATCGAGGTAGGCCACCAGGTAACACAACAGCAGGAGCGGCAGAATGCGCCACGCCGCCTTGCGGTAAGCCGCGTCTTCGGAGGCATCGGCGGCGGGCGTGCCGATGGCGCCTTGCGTCAAGGATTCACTCATTTCTTTCCCATCCCTTTGTTTTTGTAGTGGGCGAATGTCGGGGGCAGAACAGCGTGCGACATAACAAGTAACATAATACGTCATACGAATTCAACAACCTCCCTGCACGGGACGTGGCGCCGGAAATGCAGTAACGTTCATTCATTTGAAACATGAGATTTCCATGTCCGCCTCCGACCTGACCCCGCGCCCGAATGCCCCCTCCAGCCTGAAAGACGCCTCCAAAGGCACACTGGCGGATCAGGTCACGGCCGCACTCAAAGCGCATATCGCCAACGGCGAAGCCCTTCCCGGCACGCGCCTGCCCACGGAGCCTGTGCTCTGCGAGCGCTATGGGGTGAGCCGCACGGTGGTGCGAGAAGCGATTTCCCGGCTGAAGTCGGCGGGTCTGGTTGAAGTGCGTCAGGGCAGCGGGACCGTGGTCTGCGAAGGCGCGCACATCAAGGCGTTCACCATCGACGTGGACGTCGGCGGCTCCATCGAAGCGGTGCTGCGCGTCACGGAATTACGCCGGGGCATTGAGGGCGAAGCGGCCGCCCTCGCCGCCCAGCGTCACACCCGTCAACAACTGGAGACCATCGAGCGTGCGCTGAAAGCCATTGATACCGCCGAACACGAAGGCCATGACGGCGTCGAGGAAGACCTGGCGTATCACCTGTCGATTTCCCACGCCACGGGCAACCCGCTTTACCCGTCTTTGCACGAGTTCATCGCCCAGTTTGTGAAAGAGGCCATCCGCATCACCCGCTCCAATGAAGAACGCCGTCAGGAAATGGCCAGCACCGTGCGCATCGAACATGTCGCCATTTACGACGCCATCGCCGCTCGCGATTCGGAAGCTGCCCGCCAGGCCGCCCTCACCCACATCAACAATGCTGTCGAGCGCTTGAAGAGTGCTGACCCGTCCTTCTGGCAGAATCCCGTGCACATAAGCCCCTGAAGCGCATGGCATTCGCCCGTAAGACTTGACCGTTCGTCGTGATTTTCTAAATAGGAATCAGTCATAAATCCGTTTTCACGAAATGTTCACGTCGCAAGGTTCAGTCTGCACCTACTCCTTTTGATCCTCTTTAAGCCCGTCTTCCCCAGCGGGCTTTTTTCTGCCCGGGATTTGAGCAGCGTGCTCATGTAACACCCCGCAAATTCCTCGAACTCGTCTTGCGCGCTGTCCTCCAACGTTCAAGCCCCCTGAGGATACTGACATGAGTAACGACGACCGCAACGCCTCCACCCGTCCCACCAACGCCCCACCTACCGACGCGTCCGGCAAGCCCGTGAACGTGGTCGAGCGCGATCTCGAAGACCGCGACGACGACACCCGCGCCGTGGATGAAGTCATCACTCCGACGTCGATTCGCACCAAGGAACAGGAAGCCGAAGAGCTGAAACGCAAGACCGACGCCATCGAGCGCAAGGTCGCCGACGGCAACTGACCGCCGCGTCGATTGCCCGGTTTCTGGGAACGGACTCCCATTGCCGGGCACCGTTCGTCGGCGTCGGCAATGTTGTGCTACACCTACTGGCAAGCACTTCAGCACTGTCAGGGATGAGTCGGTCTATGCGTTTGAACATGCCGGTTACACAACAGGAACGTACTTTTGCCGCTAACGAGCGTTTGATTTCCACCACCGACCTCAGCAGTCACATCACCTACTGTAACGATGCTTTCGTCGCCCTCAGCGGTTTTACCCGCGAAGAACTGATCGGCCAGCCCCACAACCTCGTTCGTCACCCCGACATGCCGCCGTCGGTGTTCGCCCACATGTGGGAGACCCTCAAGCAAGGCAAGCCGTGGATGGGCGTGGTGAAGAACCGCGCGAAGAATGGCGACTTTTACTGGGTCAGCGCTTACGTCACGCCGATCTACGAGCACGGTAAGATCGCGGGGTTCGAGTCCGTTCGGGCGCTCCCGACCCGCGAGCAGGTGCGTCGGGCCGAGGCGCTGTACGCGCGCCTGCGAGCGGGCAAGTCTGCCGTTTCCGGTGTTGAAACCGCCCGCTATCACCTGGCCCGCCAACTGCCGCTGATCATCGCCGCGGTGATTCTCGGCGTTTGCAATTATTTATTGGCCGATCATTCGGAGCTGGCGGCCATGCTGCTGACGCTGGTCGCCCTCAGCGTGTTTCTGGAATGGCGGCAAAACCAGACGCTCAAAGCCCTGCTGGACGAACACCCCAAAGCCTTCACCGACCCTTTGATCGCCTTGACCTACAGCGATAACCGCGGCCCGCAGGCGCGTCTGGATTTGGCGTTGCTCAGCGAGGAAGCGCGCCTGCAAACCGCGCTGACGCGGCTGGTGGATGCCGGGGAAAACGTCAAACAGCGTGCTGGTCAGTCCGCCAGCCTGTCGCTGTTGCAGGCCGAAGCCCTCGACCAGCAACGCAGCGAAACCGATCAATCGGCGACCGCGATCACGCAAATGGCCGCGACGATTCAGGAAGTGACCCATAACGTGCAGAACACCGCCAACGCTGCGCTTGAGGCGGACAACCTCGCCCAACAGGGACGCAGCTTGGCCGACGACAGCCTGTTGGCGATCCGCCACATGGCCAACTCCGTGTCTGAAATCGGTGAAGCGGTGGGCGAGCTGGCCAGTGCGACGCAATCCATCGGCAGTGTCGTGGACGTCATCAATTCCATAGCGCAGCAGACGAACCTGCTGGCCCTCAATGCGGCCATTGAAGCGGCACGCGCCGGGGAACAGGGCCGAGGGTTTGCGGTGGTGGCCGATGAAGTGCGTTCATTGGCATCGCGCACACAGACATCCACCGAGCAGATTCAGGGGATCATTGGCGAATTGCGCGAAGGCGCGAACCGTGCCGTGGCCACCGCGACGAGGGGCCAGGCCATGTCGCAGGAAAGCGTGACCAGCGTCGAAGCCGTGCAACACGCGCTGAGTGGCATCAGCCAGGCGGTGTCGCGCATCACCGGGATGAGCCAGCAAATGGCCTCGGCGTCCGAGGAACAAACCCACGTGGCCGAAAGCATCAACCAGCAGATCAACCGCATCGCGCAACTCTGTGACCAGAGCGCAGGCCAGGCGCAACAAGGGTCGAGCATCAGCCGAGAGCTGGAGCAGATGGCCCAGTACCTTCACAGCCTGGCGGAGCGGTTCAATCGCTAGCCGGTGGCGAAGTCTGAACCTGTAATTGCCGACGGACCGTCCCGAGAACCTCCTCTGACAGCGGCTGCTCCTCGCCCATCCGGGCAATGGTCAGCGCGCCGATCATCGCGCACAGGCTCAGCATGGCGTGATCGCGATTCGACGGAGAGGCGTCCGATGCGGGGCGGGCGGCGGCCAATTGTTCGGTCAGCAACGTCAGCGTTTGCTCGAAACCGTCCACCGCAACCGCTTTCACCGGCTCTGAAGCTCTGGCAAGTTCGCTGCCCAATGCTGCAAACGGGCAACCGGCGCTTTCATCCCGATGTTGCACGCTCAGGTACGTCGCAACCGATGCGTTGAACGCGTCGCCCGAGCCACCCGCTGCCGCCAACCGCCCCAGCGTCCGCACCTGATGCTCGACAGACGCTTTGGCCGCTTCCTCAACCAACTCCGCCTTAGACGCAAAGTGCTTGTAAAAGCCGCCTTGCGTCATGCCTGCCGCGGCCATCAGCGCCGTCAAACCGCTGCCGTCGATGCCGTGACGACGAAATTCGATCCGGCTCGCCTCGATGATTTTCTGCCTTGTCGCAGCGGTTTCCAGTCTGCTCTTGCGCATTGAACCCCCTCCTTCGATCCGAATATCCCATGCGGTGTTGACATTAGATTTAGGTCACCATCTAATGTGAATTACACCCATCATACATCTACTGTTGTCGTACAGGCACTCTCAATCTTCGAGGATCTACCATGTCTACACCCAAACTGCTCGTCACCGGCGCCACCGGTAAAACAGGCCATGCAACGGTCGAGATCCTGCGCCAGAAAAACATTCCCGTGCGTGCGCTGGTACGGGGCGAAGATCATCGCTCCGACGCCTTGCTCGAACTGGGCGCGGAAGTGGTGTTCGGGGATTTCCAGGACCTGAACTCCCTCCGCGCCGCGCTAGAAGGCATCGAATCGGCCTACTTCGTGTACCCGATCCACCCCGGCATCATCGACGCCAGCGCCCGCTTCGCCCTGGCGGCAAGAGAGGCCGGTGTGACCTCGCTGGTGAACATGTCGCAGATCTCCGCCCGCCGCGTCGCCAAGAGCAACGCTGCCTTGAGCCATTACACCGCCGAGCGGGTGTTCGACTGGTCAGGGCTGGCGACCACGCACCTGCGTCCGACCTACTTCGCCCAATGGCTGCTCTACCCGCATTGGCGCAAACACATCGTCGAGCGCGGCGAGATTCGCCTGCCGTTCGGCAATGGCCGCCACGCCCCCATCGCGGCGGAAGATCAGGCCCGACTGATCGCCGCCATCCTGCAGAACCCACAGCCTCATGCCGGCAAGACCTACAACCTCAACGGCCCGGTGGAACTGAGCCAGCAGGGCGTGGCCGATGCCGTGGGCGAAGTGCTGGGCCGCACCATCACCTACGTGGACATCAGCCTTGAGCAATACGAGAAAGAAATGGCGGAATCGGGTCTGGGCCCGTTCCTGCGTCAGCACCTGATTGAAGTGGCGCAGGACTACCAGCATGGCGTGTTCGAGGGTGAAGACTCGATCATCGCCGACGTCACCGGCGTCGCGCCGATGACGGTCCAGGCGTTTGTGACCTTGCACAAGGCCGCCTATCAGCGTTGATTGATCCCGATCCACGCAAGCCCCGCTGAGTCGTGGATTCAGCGGGGCCTCCTCAAGTGCAGGGCAACTTCGAAGTAGCAGACTCAACGGTCGAAGTGACCAAAAGGGTCCTAATTTCCTTTTTTGATTGCGAGTAGCTCGACTTCAAAATTGAGTGTCGCATTTGACGGTATTGGCCCTCTACCCGCCTGCCCATATCCAAGATGAGGCGGGATTGTTAATTTAGCCAACTCGCCAACTCTCATTTCTTGAACGCCTTGATCCAAACCGACAATCACTTGCTTGCCACCCAATACAAACTCCAGCGGCTGTCCTTGATCACGAGAAGAATCGAACGTCGTACCGTCCATCAGCTTCCCTACATAGTGGATAACGACAGTATCTCCCGTATTAGGCGTGTCACCGGTCGGCGCTTCTTTCAATGTTTCAACAATCAACTCCTCACTTTCCATTTTCTAAATCTCCATGCAAACGTTTAGCGCGTGACGTCCAATCAACGCCTTTCTTACGAGCCTATTGTTCGAGCATGTGCGCCGGTTGATAACTGTCATAAATGACAGTTATCAAATTCCTTGGCGATAAGAGCGCCATTTTTAGAAGCTGAGAGTCCGCACATCTTCGGTTGAATCGCTCAGATGACACTTAAGATCAACGCAATGCCAGCTCCGACACGTTCCACCCTCCCCCCAACGCCTTGACCAGCCCGACACTCGCCGCCAGTTGTTGGGTCTGCAAATCCAGCACGCTGCGTTGCGCCTGCAACGACGCGGTTTGCGCGACGACCACGTCCAGATAACCAATCGCCCCCTGCTTGTAACGGGCCAGCGAGAGGTTTTCGCTGTACTGCGCCGCTTCCGCCGCCGCGCGCTGATCCTCCAGCGCCGAACCCAAGCCATCAATGATCGACAGGTTGTCTTCGACCTGCTCGAACGCCGCCAACACCTGCGCCCGGTATTTGCCACCCGCCTCATCCGTCGCAGCTTTCGCCGCGTCCACCTGGGCCTGACGCAAGCCGCCGTCGAACAACGTGGTCACCAGCGACGGCCCCACGGCCCAGAACAGGTTGGGTGCGCTGAGCAGATTGGCGAACTCGCTGCTTTGGTACCCGCCTTGGGCGCTCAGGGTCAGCGTGGGGAACCAGGCGGCGCGGGCCACACCGATGCGTGCGTTGGCGGCGGCAATGCGTCGCTCGGCGGCGGCAATATCAGGTCGACGCTGGAGCAAGGTCGACGGCACACCCGTCGGCACCGTGGGCAATGGCAAGGCTGCGGTGCTCGGCGCGATGCTGAACTGTGACGCCGAGGCGCCGGTCAACGCCGCAATGGCATGTTCAAGCAGCGTCCGTTGCACGTTGTTTTGCTTGAGCTGCGACTTGGCCGACGACAGCTGCGAAGAAGCCCGCGCGACATCCAGCCCGGAGACGATGCCGCCGTCGTGCAAGCCTTGGGTCAGGTCCACCGCGCGGCTGAACGCCTGGGTCGTCTGTTCCAGCAGGTGGGTCTGCTGATCCAGGCCGCGCAGGCGCACGTAGCTGTCGGCCAGTTGCGCTTGCAGGCTCAGCCGCGCAGACGCCAGGTCGGCGAGCGAGGCTTGCGCTTCGTCAGTACCCGCCGCCACCGAATTGCGCACGCGGCCCCAGAGGTCCACTTCGTAGTCGATCTGCAAACCCAGGGTGCCGGAGTTGTAGACGTCGTCCGTGGTGCTGGCACGCAACGGTCGCGTATCAGACTGGCGGATTCGTTGCGCGTTGCCGATCTGCTTCACCGTGGGCAACAACGCTGAGTTCACTTGGGCCACGAACGCCTGAGCCTGAGCGTAATGCGCCAGCGCTGCGCTCAAGGTCGGGTTGTTGGCCAGCAGTTGCTGCTGCAACGCGTCCAATTGCGGGTCGTTGTAGACCTGCCACCAACCGTCACGACTGATCTGATCACTGGGCGTGGCGACGCTCCACGGCCCCTGGGTTTTGTACTGTTGCGCCGTGGGCACCGACGGCACGGTGTAGTCCGGCGCGAGGGAGCATGCGCCCAGCCCCAGCATCGCCATCAACAGCATGCTCTGCTTAACCATGGGGTTTGGCCTCGGCGGGTTTGGCGATCTGCACAGGGTCGTTGTCGTTCAAACCATCGGGCGGCGTGTCGATGACGCGGTCCGTGGGGGCGAGGCCCGAACCGATTTCCACCGAATCACCGAAATCCCGAGCGATGGTCACGGTCTTGAACAGCACGTGGTCGTTCTGATCGAGGGTCGCGACGCGCATGCCTTGGGCGTCGAATTGCAAGGCACTGGCCGGGAGCCGCACGACGTTGGGTTGAATCGGCAGGTCGAAGCGCACGCTGGTGTAGGCGCCCGGCAGCAAACGACCGGCGGGGTTATCGACTTGCAGCTGCACCAGCGTGCTGCCCGACGACGCGTTCACCGAATCCGCCGAGGCAATGACGGTGGCTTTGAACTGTTCCTGCGGGTATTCGGGCACGCTCAGTCGCGCCGTTGCACCGGCCTTCACCTGCGGCGCATAACTCTGCGGCACTTGAACGTAGACCCGCAAATGGCTGACGTCGGACACGGCGAACAGCTCTTGACCGCTGGCCGTGCTGCCTGCGTTGATCAGCGCGCCAACGTCGGTGCTACGCGCGGTCACCACGCCGTCGAACGGTGCGGCCAACCGTTGAAAACCCTTGGTCGCCAACAGCCGCTCGACGTTGGCCTGAGCCGCCTGTACCTGTGCCTGTTTCGCCGCGAGATCGCCGTTACGCTCGTCGACCTCCTGCTTGGAAACCGAGTCCGACGCCAGCATCGCCTGCCAGCGTTTGGCACTGGTCTGGGACAGCGTGGCGTTGGCTTTGGCGGTGGCCAGATCGGCGCGTGCCTGGAGCAATTGTTGATCCAGCTCAGGGGTGTCGATCTCGGCGAGCAATTGCCCGGCCTTGACCTTGGCGCCGATGTCAGCTTTCCAGGATTTCAGGTAACCGCCGACACGGGCAAAGATTGCCGCCCGCGACCAGGCTTCCAGGCGCCCCGGCAAAATCAGCGCCGAACCTTGGGTGGGCGCAGCCGGGCTGATGACGATCACGCTGGGCAGCGCCTGGGCATCGGTCCAGGTTTTCAGGTCTTTCGATTCACTGGCGCGGGCCGTGAGACCGACGAACACCACGGCGGCGACCACGACCAGCGCAATCAGCAGACCCAGATTCGCTCGCCAGCCGCTGACGCGTGGTTGACGTTGGGTTATAGGAGTGTCGTTGAGCATGTCAAAACCCTTGAGAAGCAGTGGCCTGGACGCGGGCGCGACTGTCGCGTGCGTGAACGAGGCTGAAAATGATGGGAACCAGGAACAACGTGGCCACAGTGGCGAAGCACAGACCGCCGATCACCGCACGGCCCAGTGGCGCGTTTTGCTCACCGCCCTCGCCCAGGCTCAAGGCCATGGGCGCCATGCCGATGATCATCGAAATGGCGGTCATCAGAACCGGACGGAAGCGGGTAAACCCGGCTTCCAGCGCGGCCTGCAACGGGTTGCCGTGCACGGCCAACCGTTCGCGGCAGAAGCTGACCACCAGAATGGCGTTGGCCGTCGCCACCCCCATGCACATGATCGCCCCCGTCAACGCTGGCACCGACAACGGCGTGTGCGTGACAAAGAGCATCCAGACGATGCCCGCCAGGGCCGCAGGCAATGCGGTGATGATCACGAACGGGTCGCTCCAGGACTGGAAGTTGACCACGATCAGCAGGTAGATCAGCACGACGGCCCCCAGCAGCCCGAACAACATGCCGCTGAAGGCGCTGTTCATCGTTGTTGACTGACCTTGCAGCGCCACTTTCGAGCCTTTCGGCACGTCGTTGGCGTGAGCGGCCAGAATCTTCTGGATGTCTGCTGCCACACCGCCGAGGTCACGGCCCTGCACCGAGGTGAGGATCTCCACCACGGGCTGGATGTCGGATTGGGTGACCACGGAGTTGCTGTGGGTCCGCGCCACCGACGCCAGGCCGCCGAGAATCTGTCCGCTGCCGGTCGAGGACGTAGAGGTCAGCGGCAGGTTGTACAACTGCGCCAACTTGTCGAGGCTGTACTGCGGGGTTTGCAGCACGATGGGGTACGACACACCGTTGGCGGTGTTGAGCCAGAACGTCGGTGCCACCTGACTCGAACCCGCGAGGTTGACCACCAGGCTGTTGGTGATATCCCTTTCGCTGATCCCGAGCAGTTGCGCGCGGGTCCGGTCCACGTCGACCTTGAACGTCGGCAATTGCTGGGATTGCTGAATCCGCGCATCGGCAACGCCCGGCACGCGGCGAATCTCGCGCAGCAAGGTGTTGGCGTAGGTGAAGTTGCCCGACAGGTTATTACCGGTGATCTGCACGTCCACCGGGGCCGAAGAACCGAAGTTGAGGATTTGCCCGACGATGTCCGCCGGTGGGAACGAGAACACGGCGTTGGGAAATTCACGGGGCAACTGCTCACGCAACTGACGCACGTACTCGGCCGTCGGCAGGTGGTCTTCGCTCAGGCTGATCTGAATGTCACTGTCTTGAGAACCCACGGTGCCGGTGGTGTTGTACGCGGTGTTGATACCGCTGATCGACAGGCCGATGTTGTCCACCACCGCTTTGAGCTCCGCAGCCGGAATCACCCGCCGCACGGCATTCTCCACGTCGAAGATCAGTTGCGCCGTGCTTTCGACCCGCATGCCGACCGGGGCGCGCACGTGCATCAGGATCTGCCCGGAATCCACCGCCGGAAAGAAGTTGCGGCCCAAGGTCGGCACCAGCGCGAAAGACGCGACGACGAAGGCGAGGATGCTGATCATCACCACCTTGCGGTGATCGAGCGCAGCGGCGAGCAGCCCATGATAGCCATCCCGCACCCGTTCGAAACGCGCTTCGAAACCCCGCTGAAACCGCACCAGCGGATTGCGGCTGACCGGCGTGTGGGCGCCCTCTTCTTCCAGGTTGTGGGGCTTGAGCAGGTAGTTCGCCATCGTCGGAACCAGTGTTCGCGACAGGATGAACGAAGCGATCATCGCGAAAATCACCGCTTCGGCCATCGGCACGAACAGGAAGCGGGCGACGCCGTCGAGGAAGAACATCGGCACGAACACGATGCAGATGCACAGCAACGAAACGAAGGCCGGCGTCACGATCTGCGCGGCACCGTCCATGATCGCCGTTTCCACCGGTTTGCCCTGTTCCAGGTGCCAGTTGATGTTTTCGATGGTCACCGTGGCGTCGTCGACCAGGATGCCGACGGCCAGCGCCAACCCTCCGAGGGTCATGATGTTCAGGGTTTCGCCCAGCGCCGACAGCGTGGCAATCGACGACAGAATCGCCAAGGGAATGGACACCGCAATGATCACGGTCGAACGCCAACTGCCCAGGAACAACAGGATCATCAAGCTCGTCAGCGCAGCAGCGATGAGGCCTTCCCGTGCGACACCGCTGATGGCCGCACGGACGAACAGCGACTGGTCGCCGATCAGGTCGATGTTCAAGTTATCGGGCAACTGGGCCTTGGAATCGGCGAGCTTGTCCTTGATGCCCTCAATCACCCCGAGGGTCGACGCCGAGCCGGTCTTGAGCACCGGAATCAGCACGGACCGTTTGCCGTTGACGTGCACGATGTTGGTCTGCGGCGGGCTGCCGTCCTTGACCGTGCCGACGTCACGGATCAACACCGTGGTGCCGTTGGCGGTTTTGATCGGCAGGTCTTCGAGGTCCTTGAACGCCACCGGCGAGTTGTTCAACTGCAACATGTACTCGTAGCCCCCGATTTTCTGGGTGCCCACGGGGGTGATCTGGTTCTGGGTGGCCAGCGCGTTGGCCACGTCCTGAGCGGACAGTCCCCGCGCCTGCATCTGCGCCGGGTCCAGGTCGATCTGCACCTGACGGGTCTTGCCGCCGAAGGGGTACGGCAACGATGCCCCCGCCACGGTGGTGAGCATCAGGCGGACGGTGTTGAGGCCGATGTCGCCCAGTTTCTGCTCGCTCAGGTTCTGGCCGGACAGCGCCAGTTGCACGATAGGCACCGTCGAGGCGCTGTAATTGAGGATCAACGGCGGCACCGTGCCCGGCGGCAGGTTACGCAGGATCGCCTGAGACACGGAGGTCAACTGGGCGTTGGCGGTGCTGATATTGACGCCCGGCTGGAAGAACACTTTGACGATCCCGAAGCCGTTCAACGACTGCGCTTCGATGTGGCGGATGTCGTTGACCGTGGTGGTGAGCACCCGCTCGAACGGCGAGACCACGCGCCCGGCCATCTGGTCCGGCGACAGGCCGGTGTACTGCCAGATGACGGCAATGACCGGGATGCGGATCTCCGGAAAGATGTCAGTGGGTGTGCGCAGAGCCGCCAGGGGCCCGACGATCAGGATCAAAACGGCGAGAACGACAAACGTATACGGTCGTCTCAAAGCAACGCGTACGAGGCCAAGCATGCAAGTATCCAGACAAGCGTGAAACATCAATGTCGAAGCAGATCAGGCACAAACGGCCCGACGGCGCTCCGACGTCCAGGTCGATCCGATCGACAAAGCCCGTCCAGAAAAGGCGGCATATGCCACGATATTCACAAATACGGGTATATGCCACTTAATTTTTCATGACATGGAACGGAGGCGCGAAAAGCGGATGGCGGCGGACGCATATCGGGACGCCGCAGACCGGCACAAGCCTGAGGAAAACGCGACACATCGAGGGAGAACGGCCTGCGTCGCACCGCTCAGAGGGTGCGACGCAGTCGGGACGAATCAGGCCGCGGTGCTGTGGCTGGATTCGGAGGCAGGTGTGACGGGGAACGCCGAAGATGAAGACCCGGTGTCCCGCTCGTTCGATGCAGGTTGCGCCGCATGGGTGCACGCCACGAAATCTTCCTGGCGCAGCAACGTCAGGGCAATCAGCGACGCGATCCCGGTGCCGATGTAGAAGTACCACGGTGAACTGATGTCGCCGGTTTGCTGAATCAGCCAGGTCGAAATCAATGGTGCGCTGCCACCGAACACAGCCACCGGAATGTTGTACGCCACCGCGATACCGGTCGAGCGAATGCGCGTTGGCAGCAGCTCACTCATGGTTGCGTAAGTCGACGACGCGTACAGCCCGAACAGGATCGCCACGGCCATCAACGGCCAGATGAACGTGGCAGGCGTTGCGGTCGGTGCCGCTTTAAAGAACCAGTACATCGCCATCGTCGCCAGCACGCCCACCACCATCAGGAATGGCTTGCGCCCGTAACGGTCGGTGAACGCCCCGCCCAGCGGCATGACGAACGCCGCCGCGAGGCTGGCGATGAACACGTAGAACAGCGTGGTGCCGCTGTCGAACTTGAGGATGCGCGACATGTAGGTCGAGGCGAAGGTCAGCACCAGATAAAAGATCGAGCTGTGCAGCGTAATGATGAAAAACACCAGCGCAATCGCCCGCTTCCACTGCCAGACCTCACGCAGCGGCGCCTTGGAAGTCTCCCCGGCTTTTTGCAGCGCGAGGAATTCCGGGCTGTCTTCGAGTTTCAGACGGATGTACATCGAGATCATCCCCATGGGGCCGGCGATCAGGAACGGCACACGCCAGCCCCACGATTGCATCGTCTCCGCGCCCAACACCCAGGTCATGCCATTGGCGACGGCGCCACCGAGCAGCAGCCCCAATACCGCCGTGACCATCAGCCAGCAGGTGGAAAACCCACGGCGACCGGGCCCGGCGTACTCGGAGATGAAGCTGGTGATGGTGCCGATCTCGCCACCGGCCGAGAAGCCCTGGACGCAGCGGATAAGGATCAGCAGCACCGGCGCGGCGAGGCCAATCGACGCGTAGGTCGGCAGGAATCCGAGCAGGCAGGTCGAACCGGCCATCATCATCAACACCGTGATCAGGGTCTTGCGACGACCGATCTTGTCGGCCAGCGGACCGAAGAACAGCCCACCCAGCGGTCGCATGAAAAAGCTCAGCGCGAACGCGGCGAAGCTGCTCAGCAGGCTGGTGGTGGGGTTGTCGGAAACGAAAAACGCACCGCCGATGTACACCGCCAGAAAGCCGTAGACGCCGTAGTCATACCATTCGATAAGGTGGCCGGAAATCGCGCCGATGAAGGCGCGGCGACGTTGCCGTTCGGGATTTTGCTGTTGAGTTGCCATTGTTGTATTCCTGTCTTTTGTTGTTATTCAAGGAAAAACATCATGGTGAAACGGTGCGCTCACACCGCCGCCGCGCTGCGCTCCTTCAACCAGAGCCGCAGATCGGTCTTGAGCACTTTTCCGTAGCTGTTTTTCGGCAGTTCGGCGCAGAACACGTACTTTTTCGGCTTTTTGAACGAGGCCATGCGCGAGACGAACCACTCGTTCAAGCCGTGCTGATCGACTGCCTGCTCTTCACGCGCCACGACGAACGCCACCACCGATTCGCCCCACTCCGCGTCCGCTTCACCGACCACGCAAACTTCGAAAACGCCGGGGTGCGTGGCCAGCACTTCCTCGACTTCGCGGGGGTACACGTTGCTGCCGCCGGAAATAATCACGTCCTTGGAGCGGTCGGTCAGGGTCAGGCAGCCATCCGGGTCGAGATACCCGATGTCGCCTGTGAACAACCAGCCATCGACGAGGGTTTCGCGGGTCGCCACTTCGTTGCGCCAGTACCCCTGCATCACGGTCGCGCCGCGCACGGCGATTTCTCCGGCCTGCCCGCTGGCAACCGCGTGCCGCTGGGCATCGACGATTTTGATTTCGACACAGGACTGCGCCATGCCGACCGACGCCACCCAGCGTTCCCAATTCGGGTTGGCACGATCCGCGATGGCCTGACGGCCCAAGGCAGTCACCGTCATCGGGCTTTCACCCTGGCCGTAGATCTGAATCAACCGTGGACCAAACACCTCCACCGCTTCACGCAGATCCGCCACGTACATCGGCGCGCCACCGTAGATCACGCTTTTCAGACCCTCGCCGGAATAGCCCTGACGCTTGGCCTCTTCGACCATGCGCTTGACCATGGTCGGTGCCGCGAACAGCGACACCTGCTCCAGCCCCCGCGCCAGATCGAACAGCTCCGCCGCCTTGAACCCGCGCGACTCGGGCACCACATGCCGGGCGCCGCAGCGCACATGGATGAAGTTGTACAGCCCGGCGCCATGGGACATCGGCGCGGCGTACACCACGGCATCGTCGGCAGACACCTGATCCACATCCAGCGGGTAACACAGCGACATGGCCATGAGGTTGCCGTGTGACAGCATCACGCCCTTGGACCGCCCCGTCGTGCCTGAGGTGTAGAAGAGCCACGCGAGGTCATCGGTGTTGCGCGAAGCAGGCACGTTCAGCGCTTCACGTGCGGTCGCCAGCGCAGCCAGCGACCCGTGAACCGCCACTTCCGTACACGGGACAGGCAACTCTCCGGCCGCGAACACCTGGCCGTCATCGGTGACCATCAGCCGCGCTTCGGCGTTTTCGGCGATCCAGCCGGCTTCGGCGGCGTGCAGTTTGCAGTTGATCGGCACCGCCACCGCGCCGATCCACCAGATGGCGTAAAACAGCTCCAGGTATTCGCAGCAGTTCTTCATGAACAGCGCGACCCGGTCCCCCGGCTGCACGCCGTATTCCTCACGCAGAAAAGCTGCCCGCACCCGCACGCGTCGGGCGAATTCGGCGTAGTCCGCGACCTGTTCCGTACCGCGAAACAGTGCCGGGCGTTCGGGCCAGCGCCGGGCCGCATCGTTCAACCAATGAGCGATGTTCATGGTCAGGCCCTCCGCGCTTGCAGCACGGTGGCGTAATTGGCGACGGCCATGCCGCCCATGTTGAACAGCAGCCCGAATTCGGCCTCCGGCGCGGCAAGGCCGATGGGATTGCCGGTCAGTTGATGGAACGCCATCGCGTGCATCGACACGCCGGTAGCACCGACCGGATGCCCTTTGGCCTTGAGGCCGCCTGACAGATTGACGGGCAGACGCCCGCCCGCCTGCACGATGCCGTCGTCCAGCGCGCGATGGCCCTCGCCTTTCGGCGCCAGGCCCATGGCTTCGTAGATGAGCAGTTCGGCGATGGTGAAACAGTCATGGACTTCGGCGAACCCGATATCGGCCAGCGTCACCTCGGCCTGACGCAGCGCCGCGTGAATCGCCCGCTGCGGGCCTTCGAAGGCAAGAATGTCGCGTTGGGCGATGGGCAACACGTCGTTGACCTGACGCGCACCACGAATCAGCACTTCACGGCGAAACAGACGGGCACGTTTTGGCGAGGCGAGGATGATCGCTGCCGCACCGTCGGTGATCAGCGAGCAGTCGCTCAGGCGCAAGGGCGAGGCAATCACCGGGTTGCTGTCGGACACCGTGTTGCAGTGTTCGAACGGCATCGCCTTGTGCATGTGCGCCAGCGGGTTGGCCATCGCGTTGGCGTGGTTTTTCGCGGCAATCGCCGCCATCGCCGACATCGGGCTTTGGTAGCGGTCGCGATACTGGGCGGCGGCAATGCCAAACAGTTGAGGAAAACTCAGGCCGGCCTCTTCGGCATCGTTCTGATACCCGGCACCGGCGAGGGCCTGGGTGACCTGCGCGGTGGTGTTGGAGGTCATCTTCTCGGCACCGACCACCAGCACCAGTTCGGCAGTGCCGGAGCGGATCGCGTTGATCCCGGCTTGAATCGCAGCAGAGCCAGAGGCACAGGCGTTCTCGCAGCGGGTGGCGGGTTTGAAGCGCAAGGCAGGGTCGGCTTGCAGCACCAGTGAGGCCGGAAAACCGTCGGGGACCAGCCCGGAATTGAAATGCCCGAGGAAGATGGCGTCGATTTCCGAGGCGTCAATCGCGGCATCGTCCAGGGCCTGACGCGTGACTTGCACGATCAGGTCTTCAAGGGTGGTGTTGTCCAGTCGCCCGAACCGGCTGTGACCGGCGGCAACGATGGATACGGCGTCATTGATCATTTTTATTTTCTCCTTCGCAATGAGCAGGCGTTCTTTACAATGCCCACCACGAAGCCCCCTCGCCAGTTCGTACAACTACGTATAGGGATGAGTAGTTCCAAAAGCCGATACTGGTCTGGAAGACGACAATAAAAACAGCGAGACAGCGCGATGAAAGATGAGTCCGACCACCTGCAGGACCTGGAACGGCTGGCGTTTCAAGTGTCTCCCGCGCCTCAGGTCATCACCGGCAATCGTCGCATGCTGGACTTCAACGACGCCTTTCTGAAGCTGTTTGGCTATCAGCGCGACGAGCTGGCCGATCAGTTGATTTTGAAGCTCTACCCCTCACAGGCCGACTATCAGGCCATCGGCGAGCGTAGCCTGAGCTGGTTGCGCAACGCCCGCAACGGCGCGTATTCCGACGAGCGTTTCATGCAGCACCAGAGCGGCGAGGTGTTCTGGGCGCGGGCCAACGGCTACACCCTGACCCCTGACGAACCCTTCCAGTTAATGGTCTGGCACTTCGAGCGCATGGACCGGGCCATTCGCCCCACCGTCAATCTCACGCCCAGAGAACGCGAGATTTCCGCGCACATCGTCAACGGCCTGACGTGTAAAGAGGTCGCCCGCAAACTGTCGATTTCCCACCGCACCGTCGAAGTCCATCGCGCACGCCTGATGAAAAAGCTGCAAGCACGAAACAGCGCCGATCTGGTGTCGAAAATCATTGTTCTGCGCTAGTCGGCGCGCACCTAGCGACGCTTAAGAGCCAATCGAAGCGATGGCCCGCGCCAGCTCTGCCTGGTTGAACGGTTTGGGCAAGCGCGGCAAGCGCTGGGCCAAGGGCGAAACCGTGTCGGTGAACCCCGAGGAAATGATGATCGCCAAGGCCGGGCGCAAGCGGGAGATCTGCTCGGCCAGCTCGGAACCGGACATCGCGGGCATGACGTAATCAGAGATCACCAGATCGAAATCGTTGTGCTCGCGAATCAGGGCCAATGCCTCGTCGCCATCGCTGGCGGTCAGAACCCTGTGCCCCAGGTCCTCGATCATGGCCCGGGTGCTCAGCACCACCAGCGGATCGTCGTCGACAAACAGCACCTTGAGCTGTTGGGTGGGGAGCGCCGCAATGCGCGGGAGGGTTTCGTTCGCCATGGGGCTCGGTTCGCTCGCCACCTTTGAAATGGGCAGCCACAGCTCAGCGATCGTGCCGTGGCCGGGTTGGCTTTTCAGGACCAGTTTGCCGCCCGACTGTTCGGCCAGGCCGTGAATCATCGACAAGCCCAGACCAGTGCCTTTGCCCAGCCCCTTGGTGGTAAAGAACGGCTCCATCGCCCGTTGCAGCGTGGCCTCATCCATCCCGGTGCCGGTGTCGGCCACCGAGATGCAGATGAACGGCTCTTCGGTCGATTCCGGCGAACGCCAAAACGCGGCTTCCCGGGCTGAGACTTCAATGTTGCCGCCGTTCGGCATGGCGTCCCGGGCGTTGATCATCAGGTTCATGATCGCCATTTCCAGCTGACCGGCGTCGACGAACACCTGCCGCAGCAGCAGTGGGAATCGGGTGTCCACCGAGATGTTCGCCCCCAGCGAGTGCCCCAGCAGCTCGGACATGCCGCGAATCAACGTGCCCACGTCGACGGGCTCCGGCGCCAGCTCCTGACGCCGCGCAAACGCCAGCATGCGCTGGGTGAGGGATGAACCCCGATGGGCGGCGGCAATGGCGTTGTCGAGCAGGGACAAGGTTTTTGCATCGCCGGACAGCCGCTTCTTGACGATGCCCAGACTGCCAAGAATCACCGTCAGCAGGTTGTTGAAGTCGTGAGCGATGCCGCCCGTGAGCTGGCCAATGGATTCCATTTTCTGCGATTGATAGAGCGCTTCCCTCGCCTCTTTCAACGCGGTCTGCGCCATGACCGAGTCAGTCACGTCACGGGTGATCTTGGCAAAGCCGATGATGACACCGCCCTGATCGCGAATCGGGTCGATGACCACGTGCACCAGAAACCGCGAGCCGTCCTTACGCACCCGCCAGCCCTCGCCCTCGAAGCGCCCTTCGCGCACGGCGATGTCCAGCGAGCGTTGCGGCATGCCTGCCTGCGCTTCGGCGGGTTCGAAGAACAGCGAAAAGTGCTGGCCGATCACCTCTTCCGGCTTGTAACCCTTGATGCGCTGAGCGCCCGCGTTCCAGGTGGTGACGATGCCTGTCGGGTCGAGCATGTACAGCGCGTAATCCGTGACGCCCTGCACCAGCAGGCTGAATTGCTGCTCACTGCGACGCAGGGCTTCCTCGGCCTGGCGCCGCTCGGTGAGGTCGCGGGTGACTTTGGCGAAGCCAATCAACGTGCCGTCAGCGGCATGAATCGGGTCGATGACCACCAGCGCCCACAGCCGCGTGCCGTCCTTGCGCACTCGCCAGCCTTCTCCCTCGTAACGTCCAGACGTTGCGGCGATGGACAGCGCACGCTGTGGCAGGCCTGCGAGACGATCTTCTTCGGTGTAGAACAAGGAAAACGAGCGACCAAGGATGTCAGCCTCGTCGTACTGCTTGATTCGCCGCGCGCCGGAGTTCCAGCTACAGACGATCCCGGCGGTGTCGATCATGTAAATCGCGTAATCGAACACCGCATCGACCAGCATCCGATAGCGGTCTTCCTGGGAAAGCAGTCCTGATGACGGCGCGGGTGGTTGCATGCTGGCCTCGAAGGCTATGAAGGTGGATGGGGAGCTTGAGCGGCCAGTTTTGCTTTACGCCCCGTCCGGTTTGAGGAGGGATTTGACCCGGTCTACCACGGCGTGGATGTCGAACGGTTTGTCGAATACCTCAAGGAACAGGTCCCGGCGCGCCATGCCCAAATGCGCCTGAGCGCCGCTCATGAGCATGATGGGAATCTCATTCAGTGTCTTGTGTGCCCGCACGGTCTCCGCCAGCTCGATGCCGTTCATCCCCGGCATCATGTAATCGGTGATGATCAGTTGAGGCCGCTCCCGCTCCAGAATGGTCAGGGCGCGCTGACCGCTGCCAGCGGTCACCGTCAGGTAGCCCTCGTCTTCAAGGGCGAAACTGAGCACATCGGCAATCAGGTATTCGTCGTCGACGATCAAGATCGTGGTCATAGCGCCCCCGGTCCGCTCAACCCGCCGCAGGCGAGATCGCGGCGGCGACCTTTAGGCGTGATGGGTTGAGCCAGGGGCATGGAAATGAACCTTTTTGACGTCGAGACCCTGATCGCTGAAGACCACCTCCAGTAATGCCGGATCGTAGGGGTTGTCCCTTATTTTAAGAATGGACAGCTGGCGTTTAAGTTCAGCCGATTCCTGCACGAACCGCAGCACCAGCAGGTTGTCGACGATGCACGACAAGTCGGGCGCCGGGGCGTCTATCTCGCCACCCAAAAGACTGATGACTTCCCACGACGCGACGACCGTGACATTGCGCGCGCGCAGCTCGCCCATCAACGCGGTGTAGAGGTCGAGAATGCGCGATTTGTCCGCGGCCACCCGGGCCATGCCGCCGAGGCTGTCGAGGAACACGCGTTTGATGGACTTTTCCTCAACTGTGCGTAGCAGATCCAGCGCGAGCTTGTCGATCAGCTCGGTGGTGATGGACTTCCACACAATCGTCAACGCTCCCGAGGCTTCGAGGGCCGCGAAGTCCATGCCCAACGAAGCGGCTTTCAAGCGCAAGCGCTGTGGCGATTCGTAAAAACCGAAATGCAGCCCCGGCTCCTCCGCCGTCGATTGTCCGAGGAAGCTGAGGCCAAACGAGGTTTTCCCGGAGCCCGACGGTCCCATCAGCAAGGTCACCGACGAAGCCATCAGCCCGCCGCCGATCAGCCGGTCCAGTGTCGGCACGCCGCAAGGGACAACGGTGATGTGATCGCTGTCACGCATCGCCGAGTGCGTCAGCGTGCTTTCAAGACGCGGGTAGACCACCAAGCCGTCTTCGGTGATTTCGCACTCGTGGGCGCCGGGAATGGCGCCACTGCCACGGGTCTTGCGCATCTTGATGCGGCGGATGGATTTGACGCCCACCAGCTCTTCGCCCAACTCCAGCACGCCATCAACCATCGTGTGCTCAGGACTGCCGTCGTCCAGCTGAGAGCTCGTGAGGAAAAACACCGTGCAGCCGGCGAACGCAGCGTGACCCTGTAATTCGGAGATGAAACGTTTGGTGTTGAGCGGCGAATCGGCGCGGGAACGGGCGTTGAGCAACCCGTCGAGGATCATGACCGTGGACTTCTGTCGAACGATCTCACGGCGCAATAGCTTGACCACTTCGTCCAGCCCGTCGTTTTCCATGGTGTCGAAAGCGCTGACGAACTGGATCTGGTCGCCGATCTTGTCCTTGTCGAAAAAGCTCAGGGTCGAAAGGAACTGGAACAGCCGCTCATGAGGTTCGGCCAGGAGGGTCGCGAACAGCACGCGACCGCCGTCGCGGGCATGGTTGAAGCCGATCTGGTTGGCCAGAATGGTTTTGCCTGAACCGGGGCGGCCTTGAATGATGTAGGAGGAGCCCGCGACGAAGCCTCCCTTCAACAATTCATCCAGCCCCTGAATTCCGCTCTTGAGGCGTCTTAGCTGGTTCAAATGTGCTCCCTCCGCCAGTGATCGTCAGCGGTGCGAACGATACGCACGACGAAAGACGCATTCTTTCGCGTTTGGCGCCGCTTTCCAAGCGCAATCATCATTCGTGGCGAAGACTTACGGCACAACCCGCGAAATGGCCTCATGGCCGCGACGGTCGTTTTTCATCCGCTTGCTCTGGGACGCAGCCTTCGGTTTCCGCTTTTGACTGCTCGCTGCGCCGCTCCGGGTCGTCGGGCTTGATCGGCGCCGACAAGGGGAATTCGGGGGTGTCGTCGGAAGGATCGACGGGATCGTGATCGGGGGTGTGAGAACCCATGGCCGCTGCCTCTTTTTCAGGAATGCAGTGGTTGGAGTGCGTGGCGTGGCAGAGGTGCGTTTTTTCGGATGAGGGATGAGGGATGCGCCATGCCTGACACACCGAGGCGTCAGGTTTTACTGCCGCTGCGCGCCAGATCGTAGGCAAGGTGGAACGCCACCCCGGCACTCCCACGCCTTCGGCAGAAGCAGATCTATGTGCACAAACGCTTGCGGTTGATTCTGGCCGAAGGCCGTGGGAGCGTTGCTTGCTCGCGATCTGCCGGGAACCG